>NZ_VEJN01000029.1:1267-3605 GCF_007678615.1 Pseudomonas sp. DE0157 | reverse complement strand
TTGCCAGGGTGGTATTTCAAGGATGGCTCCATGAGAACTGGCGTCCCCACTTCAAAGCCTCCCACCTATCCTACACAAGCAAATTCAAAGTCCAGTGCAAAGCTATAGTAAAGGTTCACGGGGTCTTTCCGTCTAGCCGCGGATACACTGCATCTTCACAGCGATTTCAATTTCACTGAGTCTCGGGTGGAGACAGCGCCGCCATCGTTACGCCATTCGTGCAGGTCGGAACTTACCCGACAAGGAATTTCGCTACCTTAGGACCGTTATAGTTACGGCCGCCGTTTACCGGGGCTTCGATCAAGAGCTTCGCTTGCGCTAACCCCATCAATTAACCTTCCGGCACCGGGCAGGCGTCACACCCTATACGTCCACTTTCGTGTTTGCAGAGTGCTGTGTTTTTAATAAACAGTCGCAGCGGCCTGGTATCTTCGACCAGCAAAAGCTTACGGGGCAAGCCCTTCACCTTCGCCGGCGCACCTTCTCCCGAAGTTACGGTGCCATTTTGCCTAGTTCCTTCACCCGAGTTCTCTCAAGCGCCTTGGTATTCTCTACCTAACCACCTGTGTCGGTTTGGGGTACGGTTCCCAGTTATCTGAAGCTTAGGAGCTTTTCTTGGAAGCATGGTATCAACCACTTCATCGCCTAAAGGCAACTCGTCATCAGCTCTCGGCCTTGAAATCCCGGATTTGCCTAAGATTTCAGCCTACCACCTTAAACCTGGACAACCAACGCCAGGCTGGCCTAACCTTCTCCGTCCCTCCATCGCAATAACTGGAAGTACAGGAATATTAACCTGTTTTCCATCGACTACGCTTTTCAGCCTCGCCTTAGGGACCGACTAACCCTGCGTCGATTAACGTTGCGCAGGAAACCTTGGTCTTTCGGCGTGCGAGTTTTTCACTCGCATTGTCGTTACTCATGTCAGCATTCGCACTTCTGATACCTCCAGCAAGCTTCTCAACTCACCTTCACAGGCTTACAGAACGCTCCTCTACCGCATCACCATAAGGTGATACCCGTAGCTTCGGTGCATGGTTTGAGCCCCGTTACATCTTCCGCGCAGGCCGACTCGACTAGTGAGCTATTACGCTTTCTTTAAAGGGTGGCTGCTTCTAAGCCAACCTCCTAGCTGTCTAAGCCTTCCCACATCGTTTCCCACTTAACCATGACTTTGGGACCTTAGCTGACGGTCTGGGTTGTTTCCCTTTTCACGACGGACGTTAGCACCCGCCGTGTGTCTCCCATGCTCGGCACTTGTAGGTATTCGGAGTTTGCATCGGTTTGGTAAGTCGGGATGACCCCCTAGCCGAAACAGTGCTCTACCCCCTACAGTGATACATGAGGCGCTACCTAAATAGCTTTCGAGGAGAACCAGCTATCTCCGAGCTTGATTAGCCTTTCACTCCGATCCACAGGTCATCCGCTAACTTTTCAACGGTAGTCGGTTCGGTCCTCCAGTCAGTGTTACCTAACCTTCAACCTGCCCATGGATAGATCGCCCGGTTTCGGGTCTATACCCAGCGACTAAACGCCCTATTAAGACTCGCTTTCGCTACGCCTCCCCTATTCGGTTAAGCTCGCCACTGAATATAAGTCGCTGACCCATTATACAAAAGGTACGCAGTCACCTAACAAAGTAGGCTCCCACTGCTTGTACGCATACGGTTTCAGGTTCTATTTCACTCCCCTCTCCGGGGTTCTTTTCGCCTTTCCCTCACGGTACTGGTTCACTATCGGTCAGTCAGTAGTATTTAGCCTTGGAGGATGGTCCCCCCATATTCAGACAAAGTTTCTCGTGCTCCGTCCTACTCGATTTCATTGACAAGAGATTTTCGTGTACGGGGCTATCACCCACTATGGCCGCACTTTCCAGAGCGTTCCACTAATCTCAAATCAACTTAAGGGCTGGTCCCCGTTCGCTCGCCACTACTAAGGGAATCTCGGTTGATTTCTTTTCCTCAGGGTACTTAGATGTTTCAGTTCCCCTGGTTCGCCTCTTGCACCTATGTATTCAGTACAAGATAACCAGCTTGTGCTGGCTGGGTTCCCCCATTCAGAGATCTCTGGATCACAGTCTGTTTGCCGACTCCCCAAAGCTTTTCGCAGGCTACCACGTCTTTCATCGCCTCTGACTGCCAAGGCATCCACCGTATGCGCTTCTTCACTTGACCATATAACCCCAAGCAATCTGGTTATACTGTGAAGACGACATTCGCCGAAAATTCGCACGTCGCTCTTACGAGCAGAACTCACAAATTTTACCTTAGCCTGAATTCCAGCAGTGAAACTGGTCTTCAGTCTATTTCTATCACATATCCGAATTTTTAAAGAACGG
>NZ_VEJN01000028.1:0-6301 GCF_007678615.1 Pseudomonas sp. DE0157 | reverse complement strand
CCGCCGGATCGTCACGCGCTTCGACAAGCTCGCAAAAAGTTACGCCGCGATGGTTTCGCTGGCTTGTGTCCTGCGGTGTATGCGACGGCTTTTTTCAGACAGAGTCTCGTGATGGGGCAGGGAAATGCGCTCCGCCGGAGGCTGGCTTGGCTGGGCTTCGCAGATACCTATCACCGCTGCCGCAATATGGCTGAGGCATTAGTCGGGCTCGCATGTGCCTTGGCTACCAATGCCCCGGTGAGCAAGGCCGACCTCTGACAAGAGGTTCATGCGGCAATCCGCGTTCTGCGTGACCTTGGGCTATTCCAAATAGCACGTGGTTTTCTGCCAACACTAAAAAAGCTAGCGGGCGATCTAGGGCTCGATGCGGAGAACGATCCTCGAATCGTAGCAATTGAAATGAGCCTTCGGCTAATGGAGGTAGGCAGCAGCCAGAATGACGAAATCGCAGCGATTGTGAGTGGGTTGTCTAACGGTTGTGAACGCGCCATGACTGACCGAAGCTTACTACTCCCGTTGGTAGTCATGTTGGGGCAGGCGGTTCAGAAAGCCAAAGCAGCAGCTGTACAGGTAGACGAAAGCACTCTCGACCTGCTGAAGGCCGGGCTCGCGTTATTAGGACGGCAGGCTTCTCAATTGGTGGAAACTGTCTCATCTGACGCGCCATCTGCGGCGGACGTTACCGCAATGTTCAATCAAGTGCAGCGAGCGCTCTATGCAGCAGATGCCGCCGGTATTTTGAAATTGTTGGAGTGGCGGCTCGTCGACTATTGAACGACCAAGTTGGACGACCTGCCTCTGCGGAGGACAAAGCGCTAGCCGTCGAGCTTCTCGCGGATCACGCTGTTGCATTGCCAGCGCACCCGCCTGCTATGGAAGTTGGTTGGCCAGCCCACTATGCGAAGTCGCTTAACAGCGCGGGCCTAGATGTGGTTTTTCTGGGGCTGGACAGTGCCGGCGAGCTGGTCGTAACCCACGCTTCCAACGGACACGTTCAGTTCATTGAGCAACCTCGGCATGACCGTTCCTTCCGTTTGCGGATGCTAGCGTGGCTGGAGGACTATCCGCGCCAATATGGCTATGTTGATGCGGCGGATGGAGACAACGAGTTCTTTATCACGATGGAGCGGTTAGATGTGCGGCTTCCTGCCCCCGCATCGCTTTTGGTGATAGCAGAACCGATGTTGCAGCAATTGACCGTGAACCTCGGGCTAGTGACGCCTGAGGATGAGGGATTCCCATATTTCTTGGGCACTACGACAGCGGTAGGGATAACGCCTTCGCTTACCTGGCTCTCAATGGCTAGGACCAGTATGCGCAGCGGCAAAAGAGCTTGGATCTCTTCTCAAGAAGGCCCTGAGGCAAATGGTACGCTGGGCAAGGCGCTTGAAAGACTTGGTGGCACCTTCGAAGACTTCGGATTCACCGTCGACACTGGGCGGCGACTTCCACCTGACTTGTCTGATGCTGGGCTTGCAGTGGTTACGGCGCATGGCGGGCTGACTGCAGAGGGACGGTACATCCATAGTATTCGGGATGAAGATAGCCTCTTCGAGGCGCCTATAGCACTCGCCGCTGCACTTGCAGGGATTGAGGTGGTGATTCTTTTCGTATGCAGCGGAGGCCGAATTGACAAACACCCTTGGGGAAATACAACTGTAGGTCTGCCCAAGCTACTTTTGGACAAAGGGTGCAGAGTGGTTATCGCTTCGCCTTGGCCGCTGGACGTAAAAGTGACCTACAACTGGCTTGAGCCATTCCTTCGAGAGTGGGAAGCAGGCTCGACAGTTCTCCATGCGACAAAAAGGGCCAACGAGGAGGTCGCCCGTAGGCTCGGAGAGCGTCCGCAATATTCGCTTGGAATGACTGCATATGGAGATGTTTTGCTTACTAAATGAACGACTAGGCGGGGTCTAGGTATGGCGTTATCGCCTAGTGGGGGGAGTCTGGCTGGCACTGGCTTGAGGTGAATGGCAGCTTCTGGCCGTTTGCTGCCCTCCACGAACGTACGCTTTGGGTCGATAGCGGCCTGTCACGTACGGCAGCTTTCGACCCATAGCGGTCGTTCGGAAAGGGCAGCAATTGGCCTAAAGCAGACGGTACGCGATAGGAGCGAGGTGCCGTCTCCGAAGTATTACCTCTCCAGGCCGAGTCACTACGTCATCAAGCCCTAGCCGCAGGTTTGAGTCGGAAGCTGACGCCCATACGGTTGAACGCATTCATTGCGGCAATCGCCGCTGTCAGGTCAACAAGATCCTTTTGTGCAAACATCGCCGATGCGGCTGCATAAGCTTCGTCGGATACCTGTGTCTCGCTTACCCTGGTGACTTCTTCCGCCCAAGCCAGTGCTGAGCGCTCCTGATCCGCAAACAAATATTGCGCTTCATGCCATACCGGTACTAACAGCACCTTGTCCACTGACATACCTGCTTTGATCAGATCGCGTGAGTGAAGATCAATGCAATGAGCGCAGCCATTGATTTGAGACACTCTGAGAAACACGAGGTGGATCAACGAGGCTGGCAAATTTGTCGCGGTGGTCACGAAATGATGCAGGCCGCCGAGGGCCTTAGCTGCACCAGGCGAAGCTTCAAACCAATTGAGACGATTCATGATTTCTTTTCCTTTGTATGAGCGATGAAGAGCGTGGCCGCTTGTTGGCATGCGGCCCAGTTGAGATGCAAATCTAAACGCTTGGAATAGATGTCGGCCCTGAAGCGGACTTTAGACTTGATCCACTCGACAGCTATGCCTAACAAAGTACGCCTGCACATCACCGTACCCTGTTGCCCTTCCAGTATTCAGTGACTCCACTCCCTTGGCGGTACCCTCAACGGTGAAGTAATGCACCTGAGTGAGACCGATGGTGGCAAGGACGGCGGACAGGTAGGGGCGCAGAAAGTCCGGCTGACGGGCCTGTGGGCCGCTGATGTAGCCCCCGCTAGCGATTGCGACGTAAACCGGACGATCCTTCAGATTTCCGACTTTGCCTTTGGCGGTGACCACGAACGTTTTGCCCACGCGTACCACGTGGTCGATCCACATCTTGAGTGGAGCGGGAACGCTGTAGTTGTGCATCGGCGTGGCAATCAGCAGTACGTCGCAGGCTTGCAGTTGGTCGATCAATTCGTTGGAACGGCTCAACGTACTGTCCCGCCCACTTGCCGTGACTACGCGCTGATTCGCTAATGCCTGGGCGTAAGGGGCATCGACTGGGGCCACGGTGTTGAGGTCTAAATCGGTCAACTGGATACCCCTTCTGCCGGCCTCGGTGGCCAAGGCGAACAGGATCTGCTGGGACAGCTTCAGACTTTCCGAAGCCTCTGCATTGGGGCTGGCGACCAGGCGAAGAATGCGCAAAGGAGCAAGTGGCTGTTGTGACGATGTCATGAGGTTCGCCTCCTTGGATGTGCGTGCGGGTTATGGCGTATCGAACTGTTTCTGAAAGCGCAGTGCACCCGTCAACAGGCCTTCACGGAAGTAGAAACGTTGCGCGCGGGCGTTGGCCAAACCCGTGTCGAGCACAAGGCGTGCACAACCGCTGGCGCGCGCCAGTCGTTCCAAGGCTTGCAATAAGCGCGATCCCCACTGGCCACCCCGCTGAGCCTCGGCGGTTACAAGGTCATCGACATACAGGAATGCGCCGTAGACCAGGTTTTCCTGAAAGCGGTAACCAGCCAGTGCTACAAGAACGCCTGCGTCATAAGCGCCGATCAAGCGATAGCCTTCAAGGCGCATACGCTCGATGCGGCTGACGAAGTCGGCTTCGCTCATCAGATGAGGGCGCAATTGCTGCATTACCGGGAATGCGCTGCACAGGTCATGGGTGCTGTCCAAGGGACGCAGGGCGGTGTCGGCCAGGTCGAGCACGCTGGGTATGAAGTTGTGCAAAGGGAATTTCATGGTAGTTGCCCTCATCAGTAGGTGATGGCGCTATATTGGACTACCATTGACCCACTTGATTGAGCCAAGAAATGGGATATGAACTAGGCCATGATGACCTCCCCCAAGCCGCCTTTTGCTCCCTTGGAAGAGCAGTCCGCCTTGCCCCTGTATCGTCAACTGTACGACCGCGTGCTGGCTGCCGTTGCCGCTGGCACGTTGTCACCCGGTGACCGCTTGCCGTCGGCGCGCGCCATGGCTAAGGATCTGGGGGTGGCACGTGGCACCGTCGAACTGGCCTATTCGCTGATGGCCAGCGAAGGGTACCTCCTGGCGCTCGGGCAGAAAGGCACCGTAATCAATCCTGAACTGCAGAAGCCTGTGTCAGCGGCTACCGTATTGCCAGTCAGCAGCCAAGTGATCGAAGACGCGCCTGATTCGCTCTGGCGTCCACCGCAGCTGTTGCCGTTCCAGATGGGGGTGCCGGCGCTGGATGCATTTCCGCGCAAGATATGGGCGCGTCTCGGTGCTCGGTATCTCCGTGGGATGCGTCTGGGAGATCTGGACTATCCAGCACCCCACGGCCTGGCAGCGTTGCGCAGCGCCATTGCTTCGTATCTGCAGGTGTCCCGAGGTATCGATTGCGGTGCCCATCAGGTGTTTATCACCAGCGGTTGGCGCAATAGCCTGTCCTTAGTCGCACATACCCTGTTGCAGCCAGGCGAGTGCGCCTGGGTGGAAGACCCGGGCTATCCCACTACGCGCCAGGTGCTTCGCCAGTTCGGCCTGGACCTGGAAGCGGTGCCGGTTGATGCAGAAGGCATGAACGTAGAACACGCCATCGCGGGTTCTCGGGCTGCTCAGGTTGTCATGGTGACACCAGGGCATCAGAGCCCGCTGTCGATGGCACTGTCACTGCCACGCCGCCAACTGCTACTCGATTGGGCTGCCCGCACCGGTGGCTGGATTGTCGAGGACGATTACGACGGCGAGTACCGCTACGTCAGCCGTCCACTTCCAGCGCTGGCCAGCTTGGATCGCCATGGGCGCGTGCTGTATGCCGGCACCTTCAGCAAGGTGCTGTTTCCCGGTATTCGCCTGGCTTATCTGGTGGTGCCGCAGGCGCAGGTGGCAGCGTTCGAGCGCGTCGGACGGGCCTTGTTTGCTGCCGGGTCACCGTCAATTACCCAGGCTTTGGTGGCGGAGTTCGTTGCCGAGGGACACTTCGCTCGGCATATCCAACGCATGCGCCGCCTCTACAACGAGCGACGGGCATTGACCATCGAAGCACTGGAGCGGAGTTTGCCGAAGGGTATGCAGGTGGAACGCTCGCCAGGCGGTATGCACCTGGTACTGCGTTTACCGGAGGACGTAAGCGACATCGCCCTGGCCGAGCAGGTGCTGGCGAGGGGCATGTCGGTACAAGCGTTGTCGCGCTGGGCTGCCTCATCGCAGCGTCAGTCAGGTCTGCTCCTGAGTTTTACCAACTGCGCCACGACTGCTCCAGGCGAGCAGCTTGGCGCGTTGATCAGCAAGTTACTCAGTTGAGGTTGGCCTTGTTCAGGCCGAAGAGTTCATCGGACGAGCCCGGGATCGCCTGGAAAGCCACATTGAGGCGATTCCAGCCATTGATGGCGACGATTAGGAACGACAAATCCGACAGCTCCTGCTCGGAAAACTGCTCACGCGCCCTCGCATACAGGCTGTTGGAGATACCATGAGGCGGCAGTTGGGTCAGGGCTTCAGTCCACTCCAGCGCCGCCCGCTCTGCTGGCGAAAACAGCTGTGACGCACGCCAGACGGCCACGTGGTGAAGACGCAGCTCGCGCTCGCCATGGATCTTGGCCTCTTTCACATGCATATCCACGCAGAACGAACAGCCGTTGAGCTGCGAAGCGCGCAACATGATCAGGTGGGCAAGATCGGCCAGTAGCGGCTTCTTGCTCAGTTGCAGGGTGAGCTCCACCAGTTTGTTGGACGCTTGGGGAGACAGTTTGAAGTAATCAAGGCGGTTGTTCATGGGGTAGTTGCTCGTAGTGGGTGGATGGTTGTTGGAGCCCACTGTAGCAACGCTTGGAATAGCCCCACAGGGCCAAGATGGTAGCTTCGAACTAGGCCATATCTGTATCGAAGTGCGCCATGATCACCTATCGAGCGATAGGGTCGAAGGGGGGCAATAGGCCGTTTATTGGCCTCCGCGAATGGCCGCCATGGGTCGAAAACGGTCATCCTCGAAGGATGTCGTCAGTAAGGTCAATGCTCCCCTGCATGCAGGTTACTCATGGGCCACTTGCATGCGGTATCACCTAGGCTCTGTCTGAAAAAAGCCGTCGCATACACCACAGGACACAAGCCAGCGAAACCATCGCGGCGTAACTTTTTGCGAGCTTGTCGAAGCGCGTGACGATCCGGCGGTTCT
>NZ_VEJN01000027.1:0-8702 GCF_007678615.1 Pseudomonas sp. DE0157 | reverse complement strand
CGCTTGACAGGCATCCATGCCTGTCACCTCCCTCCGCAAGACCTGCGTTCGGCCTTCTGAAGTCGCGAAGATCAAGAGCAAGAGCAAGAGCAAGAGCAAGAGCCAGATCAAGAGCAAGAGCAAGAGCAAGAGCAAGAGCAAGAGCAAAGCCCCCCTAAATCCTCCCCCCGGCTAAGCGTCTCTCAAGCGACTACCGCCCATTCGCTTGCTTGCGAGGATCCACCATGTCCACCGCTACCAGCCTTGCTCAGGTCCCACCGGCCACCACCCCGCACCCCCTGTACGAATTCACCGATTCGCCGCTGCTGCACCGCCAGCAGCAACAGGAATCCAATGCCCGCAGCTACCCCCGCCGTATCCCGCTGGCCCTCAAGCGCGCCCGTGGCATTTATGTCGAGGACGTCGAAGGCCGCCAGTTCATCGATTGCCTGGCCGGTGCCGGTACGCTGGCGCTGGGCCACAACCACCCCGTGGTAGTCGAAGCCATCCAGCGCGTGCTGGCCGATGAACTCCCCCTGCACACCCTGGACCTGACTACCCCAGTCAAGGACCGCTTCGTCCAGGACTTGTTCGCCGTGCTGCCCGAAGCACTGCGCCGTGAAGCCAAGGTGCAGTTCTGTGGCCCCACCGGTACCGATGCGGTGGAGGCCGCGCTGAAGCTGGTGCGCAGCGCCACCGGCCGCAGCACGGTCCTGACCTTTCAGGGCGCCTACCACGGCATGAGCCAAGGGGCACTGAGCCTGATGGGCAGCCTGGGTCCCAAGCAGCCCCTGGGCGCATTGTTGGGCAGCGGCGTGCAGTTCATGCCATACCCCTACGACTACCGCTGCCCGTTCGGCCTGGGCGGCGAAGCGGGGGTGAAGGCCAACCTGCACTACCTGGAAAACCTGCTGCTCGACCCCGAAAGCGGGGTGCCGCTGCCAGCCGCGGTGATTCTGGAAGTGGTGCAGGGCGAAGGCGGCGTGATACCCGCCGACATCGAGTGGCTCAAGGGCGTACGGCGCATCACCGAGCAGGCGGGTGTTGCGCTGATCGTCGATGAAATCCAGAGCGGTTTCGCCCGTACCGGACGCATGTTCGCCTTCGAACACGCCGGTATCGTGCCAGACGTCGTCACCCTGTCCAAGGCCATCGGTGGCAGCCTGCCCCTGGCCGTGGTGGTCTACCGCGACTGGCTCGACACCTGGAAGCCAGGCGCCCATGCCGGCACCTTCCGCGGCAACCAGATGGCCATGGCTGCAGGGTCTGCCGTGCTCGAATACCTGGTCGAGCACCGCCTGGCCGACCATGCCGAGGCCATGGGTCAGCGCCTGCGCGGGCATTTGCAGCGCCTGCAGGCAGATTATCCGCAGTTGGGGGATATCCGTGGTCGGGGGTTGATGCTGGGCGTGGAATTGGTCGATCCGCAAGGCATGGCAGACGCCCAGGGGCACCCGCCGGCCAACCGCGAACTGGCCCCGCGCGTACAGCGCGAGTGCCTCAAGCGAGGCCTGATCCTGGAACTCGGTGGCCGCCACGGGGCAGTGGTGCGTTTCCTGCCGCCCTTGATCATCAGCGACGAGCAGGTCGACGAGGTCGCTCAGCGCTTCGCCGCTGCCGTGGCCGCGGCGGTCTGAGTCCAGCGGGGGGCCGTGTGCCCCCGGCTACACGCCCCGTCAGTCCAGGGTTCTGCCAGCGCGCCAGTAGCCCATCAGGGTCAGCCATTGACGTGGCAACCCGCGCTCCTTGATCAAATGGCGACGGATGGCCATGACCGTGGCCGACTCGCCCGCCACCCAGGCGTGGAACACGCTGCAGGCGGTACTGGCCTGTTCCCACAGAATGCGCGTGTCAATATCGATATCCTCCAGCCTGGCCTCGGGCACTGCGTGCCCCTGGGGCAGTCGGGCCAGTTCACGCACGGCATGCAGCATGGCCTGGCCCTGCGCGCAGTTCAAAAGATCCCGTGGCAGCCAGTGCAGCTCAACGCCGCTGCCGTGACGCACCTCCAGGCAGTCGGCCTGCAAGGGCACTTCAATGAACGCCTGCACCGCCAGGTCCGGTTGCGTCACGGCCAGAGCTTCGAGGATGCCGGCAATCGCTGGCAGCGCCGTTTCATCCCCGACCAGCAACACGTTGCGTACCCCTTGCGGCGTCTTCCACTCGTACCCACCAGGGTCTCCCGCATGGGCCAGGTTCGGTGCCAGCATCTGCAGGCGATCCCCCGGCCGCGCCTCGGTAGCCCAGGCAGAGGCAGGGCCGTTGACACCGTGCAAGACGAAATCCACGTCCACCTCCAATGCCTCTGGGCGCAGCGCGCGCAAGGTGTAGGTACGCATCGGTGGGCGCTGTTCGGCAGCGAGCGCGCTGTGGGCGGCCTTCCAGTGCTGGTCGGCAGGCAGTTGCGCAAGGGAGCCATCGGGCGCGGGGAAGAACAGCTTCACCCGCTGGTCCGGTGCCAGGGTGGTCATCTGCGCCACGTCGGGGCCTGTGAACACCAGCCGGCTGAGCGAAGGTGTGAGGCTCAGGCGGCGGCTGAGCACCAGGTCGAACAGGCGGTAGGGCTGGGGTTGGCGCCTGGCGCCGCCAATCAGACGGCGCAGGCCTTGCTGGAGGGTTTGGGTCATGCGGGCTGGGCTGGGCATGGGGCGTTCTCGTGCAGACGTCTTTGCTGAGAAACGAGCCGACGCCCAGGCAAATTAACCGCGCCTTACCAACCGCGACCGGAGTTCACCCAGAAGTTGACCGACAGCGAGGTGGACACCGACTCCACCTGGTGGAACCAGCCCTCGGGCAAGAACAGCAGGTCGCCGGCTTGCAGCACCACACGCAGGAACGGCACATCGCGGGCGGCTGGGAACCGCCGGTAGTCGGCGGCATCGGGGTTGAAGTCGCAGCCGTCCAGGCCACCCTTGGGGCTGGTCGACCAGGTGCCCAGCGCCGGACGGTAATGCGGGGCGGCAAGGATGAACGACTTCTGCCCCCAGACCTGGGCGAACAGGTTGTCGGTGTCATCCCGGTGCAAGGGTGTGAGCGTGCCCTTGGGCCCAATCCAGATGCGCGGCGCGATGTAGCGCGAACGCTCGAAGTAGTCGGGGAAGCGGATCAGCGCCAGGAGCTTTTCCGGGACGATGTTGTTGCCCATGTAGGCCGGGGTTTCACCCGGTTTGGCCGGCGTGTCCAGCGAGGCAATGAAGTCGGCCATGGAGGTGGCGCGAAAGTCGCGGTCGGTGGAGAAAGTTTTCTTCACGTAGTCGCCGTGGCGGGTGATGCCTTGCAGCTCGGCAAAGTGCGCGATGGACGCCTCACGCCCCATGCTGAACAGCGGCCAGTCGTGCAGGGCGTCGCTCATCACCACCGGCATGCCCAGCGGCAGGTACTCCCGGGCAAAACGCTCGGCTGACAGCTGCGCCCGCGGCAGGCGGGGTACCTCACGCAGCACAGGCTGCGCTGCCGATACACGTTCGCTGATGCGTGCGGGCGTGGGGTAGCGTTGATTCATGGCCACCTTGCTGGCCGAAGTGCCTTGCCGCGCGCTGTTGATGATCTGCGGCAGCAGCGTGGCCAGGCCCATGTTGCCGGTGATCTTCAGCCGCGCACTGGCGAACAGTTCCTCGACATTGGCCGTGCCGCCCATGATCCCGAGAAAGTCGCGTTCGGCCACCTCGATGGTGACGTCCGGCGCGGCGTGGCGGCCAACACCGGTGCGGCTCTGCTCGCGTACCTCCGACCAGAAGGCCCGGTCATGGGCGAAGACGAACTGGTAGACGCCCTCGATGCCCACGCCATGGGCATTGGCGAACAGCCTGCTGAGAATGCTCTGAAGGTCCACGGTCAACCCCTGTCGATCTGTCGTTGTGCAGGGTTAACGAGCGATACGAGCACCGATTTAACCGGCGCCTTACCGGCATGCCTGGCGCCAGCGCCTAAGCTGGGCGGCTAATTTTCTCGCGTCTTCCTACGTCCCGTAGGGATAGCCGAGCCAACGCTCGATACCCAACTGTATGGAAGGTCGCAGATGAATGCCGATAAGTCCCTCAAGCTTGCCCGCCGTTTCATAGAGCTGCCAGTGGACAAGCGTCATCTGTTTCTGGATGGCCTGCGCGCCGAAGGCATCGACTTTTCCCAATTCCCCATCGCCGCCGACGTGCAGGTCCCGGACCGCGATGCACTGTCGTATGCCCAGCAGCGCATGTGGTTCCTCTGGCAGCTGGACCCGCGCAGCGGTGCCTACAACCTGCCCAGCGCCGTGCGCTTGAGCGGGCCTTTGAACGTGGCGGCGCTGGAGCAGGCCTTTGCTTGCCTTGTAGAGCGCCACCAGAGCCTGCGCACGGTGTTTGCCGAAGGCGCAGACGGCCAGGTCCGGCAGGTGGCTGCCAAACACCCGGTGCACGTTGCCAAGCACAGCCTGGTTGAGCTGGACGCCGATGCCCAGGCGCGCCGTGTGCGCGAGCTGGCCGAACAAGAGGCGCTGCAACCCTTCGATCTGGCCGTCGGCCCCTTGATGCGCGTGAGCTTGCTGACGCTTGGGGCGCAGGAGCATGTGCTGCTGTTGACCCTGCACCACATCGTGTCCGATGGCTGGTCGATGAACGTGCTCATCGACGAGTTCGTCCAGGCCTACCAAGCCTTTGCCGCAGGCGTTGAACCCGCGCTGCCGGCTTTGCCTGTCCAGTACATGGACTACGCCCTGTGGCAACGCAAGTGGCTGGAGGCCGGTGAGCAGGCGCGGCAGTTGGACTACTGGCGCGAGCAGTTGGGCGATGAGCAGCCGTTGCTGGAGCTTGCCACCGATTTTCCACGCCCGGCGGTGGCCAGCCAGCGCGGCCAGCGTCACGAGCTGGTCATCGATCCCGCCCTGGCGGAACAACTGCGGGCCCTGGCGCGCCAGCACAACGTGACCTTGTTCATGGTGTTGCTGGCAGCATTCAATGTGCTGTTGTACCGCCACACCGGCCAGACCGATCTGCGCATCGGCGTGCCCGTGGCCAACCGCAATCGGGCCGAGGTCGAAGGCTTGATCGGTCTGTTCGTCAACACCCAGGTGCTGCGCACCACCCTGCAAGGGCAGCAGTCGGTCGCCAGCCTGCTGGGCGCCGTGAAACAGACCGCCGCCGGTGCCCAGGCGCACCAGGACCTGCCCTTCGAACAGTTGGTCGAGGCCCTGGACCTTGACCGCAGCCTGAGCCATAACCCGCTGTTCCAGGTGATGTACAACCACTTGCCGAACGTTGCCGATATCGAGGTGATGACGGTGGGCGAGGGGTTGGAACTGCGCCCTCTGGAGGCGAGCAGCCGCCCCACGCCCTTCGACCTGACCCTCACCACCTTCGAGCGCGGTGGCCACCTGCATGCCTCGCTGACCTACGCCAGCGAGCTGTTCGAGCCGGCCACCATCGCGCTTATGGCCGGGCACTGGCTGCAGCTGCTGCAGGCGATGAGCGAGGATGCCGACCAGTCACTGGACCAACTGCCTTTGCTCGACGCCCATCAGGCGGCGCTTTTGCACCAGCAGGCCGCAGGCCCGCAGGCACCGGCAGCGCCGTCGGCATTGGAGATGTTCGAGGCCCAGGTGCAGCGCGTTCCCCATGCCCTGGCGCTGACATTCGCTGGGCAACGCCTGAGCTACGCCGAGTTGGATGCCCGCGCCAACGCGCTGGCCCTGCAACTGGTCGAGCTGGGCGTCGGTGCTCAGGTGTGCGTCGGCCTGGCCGCCGGGCGCTCGTTGGAAATGGTGATCGGCCTGCTGGCCGTGTGGAAGGCCGGGGCGGCCTATGTACCGCTGGACCCGGCATTCCCCGCCCAGCGGCTGGCCTACATGATCGAGGACAGCCGGGTCGGCGTGCTACTGACCCAGCAGGTGCTGCAAGCCAGCCTGCCGCAGCTCGCCGGGGTGACGACCCTGTTGCTCGACCCCGCTCGCCCTGAAGTCAGTGCACGGGGCCCACAGCGGCCAATCGACGCGGCCGAGTTGGCCTACGTCATCTACACCTCCGGTTCCACCGGCACCGCCAAGGGCGTGGCCGTCAGCCACGCCGCCCTGGGCAACTACCTGCAAGGCATTTTCCAGACCCTGCCGCTGCAGGGCGCCAGCAGCATGGCGGTGGTCTCCACCCTGGCGGCGGACCTGGGGCATACCGTGCTGTTCGGCGCACTGTGCTCCGGGCGCTCGCTGCACATCATCGAGCAGGACGTGGCCCTCGACCCGCAGCGCTTCGGCGCCTACATGCAGGACCATGGCATCGACGTGCTGAAAATCGTGCCGTCGCACCTGGAGGCGCTGCTGGGCGCTGACCAACCGCAACAGGTGCTGCCTGCCCGCTGCCTGGTGCTCGGTGGCGAGGCCTGTTCGCCTGCACTGATCGAACGCCTGCGCGCACTGGGCCGCTGCGACATCATCAACCACTACGGCCCGACCGAAACCACCGTCGGCGTACTGACCCAGAGCCTCAGCGCGGCAGACAGCCCCATCGTGCTGGGCCGGCCATTGCCCAACACCAGCACCCAGGTGCTCGATGCCGGCCTGCAACGCCAGGCGCCGGGCAGCCACGGCGAGTTGTACATCGGCGGCGCCGGCCTTGCCCGTGGATACCAGAACCGCCCGGGCATGACCGCCGAACGCTTCGTGCCCGATCCCTTCGGCGCACCGGGTGCGCGCCTGTATCGCACAGGCGACCGGGTGCGTCGTCTGCCCTCGGGCGAGCTGGCGTTCCTTGGCCGTGTCGACCGCCAGGTCAAGCTGCGCGGCTACCGCATCGACCTGGATGAAGTGCTGCTGGCCCTGCGTGCGGCGCCCCAGGTGCGCGACGCGGCCGTGCTGCTGGTGGGCGAAGCGGCCCATGCGCAACTGGTGGCCTATGTGGTCTATGCGGGCACTGACGCGCAGGCGCAACTGGAAGCCTGGCTGCAAGCGCGCCTGCCTGATTACATGCTGCCCAGCACCTACCAGGCCCTGGCCGTCATGCCCCTGACCGCCAACGGCAAGCTCGACACCCGCGCGCTGCCTCAGCCGACCCAGGCGCGTGCCGCCGCTGCCCACGTGCCGCCTGTGACCGAGCGAGAACACGCCCTGGCGGGCATCTGGGAACAGGTGCTCAAGGTGCCGGCAGTGGGGCTTGGCGACAACTTCTTCAGCCTGGGGGGCCACTCGTTGCTGGCCGTGCAGATCGTCTCGCGGGTACGCCGCCAACTGGGGCTCGACCTGCCGCTGCGGGCCATGTTCGACACGGCCAACCTGGGTGAACTGGCCCAGGCGCTGGAGCACTGCGAGTGCTACCGCGAACAGACGGCCGTTGCGGCACTGCCGCGCAGCGAGCGCCTGCCGGCGTCATTCGCCCAGCAGCGTCAATGGCTGTACTGGACCCTGCAGCCCCAGAGCACCGCCTACCACACCCCGCTGGCCGTGCGGCTGCAGGGCGAGCTTGATCGCCAGGCCTTGCAGCGGGCGATGGACACCTTGCTGGCACGGCACGAAGCCTTGCGCACCACGTTCGTCCAGGAGGATGGCCAGCTTTATCAGCAGGTGCAGCCGGCCGGGGCGGTGGACCTGCAATGGACGGCCTTGCCCGATGCCAGCCAACCCCAGCTGGAGCTTGCGGTGCGCGCCGAAATCACGCGCCTGTTCGACCTGCACCAGGGGCCCCTGATGCGGGTCAAGGTGATCGAGCGCGCAATGGACGAATGGGTGCTGGTGCTGACGCTGCATCACATCACCTCCGACGGCTGGTCCATGAGCCTGTTGGTGCACGAGTTCGTCGAGCTCTACAGCGCCTTCAATGCCGGCCATACGTGCCCCCTGCAACCGCTGGCGGTGCAATACGCCGACTACGCCCACTGGCAGCGCCAGTGGCTGGCCCAAGGCGAGATGCAGCGCCAGCAGGCCTATTGGGTCGAACGCCTTGGGGGTGAACCGGTGGTGCTGTCGCTGCCGACCGATCACCCGCGCACGGCGCAGCTCAGCGACCGTGGCGGGCGCCTTGACCTGCACCTGCCGCAGGACCTGGAGCGTCAGGTACGCGAGCTGGCCCAGGCCCAGGGCGTCACTTTGTTCCAGCTGTTCCTGGGTAGCTTCGCCTTGCTGTTGCAACGCCACAGCGGCCAGCCGGACTTGCGCATCGGGGTGCCGGTGAACAACCGCAACAGCCAGGAGCTGGAGGCGGTGGTGGGCTTTTTCGTCAACACCCTGGTCATGCGCTTGTGCCCGCAACCTGAGCAGTCGGCAGGCCATTGGCTGCAGACGGTCAAGGAGGTGACGTTGTCGGCCCAGGCCAACCAGGACCTGCCGTTCGACCGCCTGGTGGAAGTGCTCAACCCCCAGCGCGCGCTGAATCACAACCCGCTGTTCCAAGTGATGTACAACCACCTGAGCACGGTCGGCGCCACTGCCACTGGCACCAGCCTGCCGGGTTTGCAGGCCCGCGAACTGCAGCTTGACGGCGGCGGCGCGCAGTTCGAGTTGTCCCTTGAGACCCTGGAAACGCCGCAGGGCATCTCCGTGGCCCTGGTGTACGCCGCCGACCTGTTCGAAGCCGCCACCATCGAGCGTATGGCCGCTCACTGGCAGACCCTGCTGCGCGGCATGGTGGCCTGCCCTGCACAGGCCATAGGCGAGCTGCCGATGCTCGCTGCCAGTGAACAGCACGGCCTGCGCACCTGGAACCAGACCGCGCAGCGTTACCCCGACGAATACTGTGTCCACCGCCTGATCGAGCAGCAGGCCCAGC
>NZ_VEJN01000026.1:0-14283 GCF_007678615.1 Pseudomonas sp. DE0157 | reverse complement strand
CTAACGGTGGAACCGTTGTTGTAGACGTCGTTGGCCGGGGTCTGGAAATCGATGCTGCCCTGGGTCTTGCCTGCTTCAACGGTGATGACCTGACCATTGGACAGGGTCACGGTGACCGGAGTCTGAGCCGGGTTGGTCAGGGTAACGGTGTAGGTAATGACACCGCCTTCGGTGACGCTCGGCGAAGCCGTCAGCGTGGCAGTGGTCGTGTCGATCGAATCATTGATCGTCGTTACAGCTGGCGTCGGGTTAGGCGTTAGCTGTTCGAAGTTACCCCCCGTAGCGCTGTCGATGGTCACACTAACGGTCGAGCCGTTGTTGTAAACATCGTTGGCCGGAGTCTGGAAGTCGATGCTGCCCTGGGTCTTGCCTGCCTCAACAGTGATGACTTGGCCGTTGGACAGGATCACGGTAACTGGGGTTTGAGCCGGGTTGGTCAGCGTGACGGTGTAAGTGATCACGCCACCTTCGGTCACGCTTGGCGAAGCCGTCAGCGTGGCAGTGGTAGTGTCGATCGAATCATTGATCGTAGTAACGGCAGCCGCTGGGTTCGGGGTCAGCTGTTCGAAATTACCGCCCGTGGCGCTGTCGATGGTCACGCTAACGGTGGAACCGTTGTTGTAGACGTCGTTGGCCGGGGTCTGGAAGTCGATGCTGCCCTGGGTCTTGCCTGCCTCAACAGTGATGACCTGGCCGTTGGACAGGGTCACAGTCACTGGAGTCTGGGCCGGGTTGGTCAATGTCACGGTGTACGTGATCACACCGCCTTCGGTGACCGAGGGAGTGGCGGTCAACGTTGCAGTGGTGACATCGATGGTATCTGTAATTTCAGTAACCAACGGCCCTTGAGGTGGAGTTACTGAAATGCCACTCCCCCCGCTGGTACCGGTAACAGTGGTCGAAATTTGCCCACCATCAATGTAGGGCGTGTCATTCGGCGGGATCACGACATTGACACTGCCAGTGGTCTGCCCGGCCGGAATGACGATCACAGAGCCATTGGCCAGGGTGATGAGAAGGTCGCTGCTCGGTGCCTGGCCAACCGTAGCGGTATAAACAATGACGCCACCCGCTTCGCTGATCGATGGCGTGGCCCCGACCACAAGGGTGGTGGCAACCGTAGTGCCCGTTGTCGGCGCGGTGACGCGATTGTCAGCAGTGGTTCCAGCTACCTCCACGGGGGCGGCCGCTGCGGCAAAACCAAGGCCTTCTGTAGGGAAGCCAATCGTGGGATCAACGCTGCCGGCCGTTTCTTCCAGCATGACGAAACTGTGGCCGCCACCTGCCGCACCGCCGCCCGCAGCGGTCGGCCCGGCAGCCGTGGCTTCAAGATCGGTGGTCGGGTCAGCGCCTGCAGCGATCGCTTGTTGCAATTCCTCGACCGACGGCGCTGCCTGGGCAGCGGCCTGGCCCAAGTCAGTACTGCTGTCAGGCGTGTCTGCGCTCCACTGGGTATCACGACCAAGGTCAAGCAACCGGCCGTCTGCCAACTCCAGCGTTACCGCGCCACCCGGACCGGTAAGGACCTGTTCACCTGCAAGAAGTCGATCGCCTTCTATGAGCACACGCCTGATGCCTTCAGGGGATACCGCAATAACCTGGCCGACAATACTTTTGACGATGGCTACAACGCTGCTCATTGGACTCTCCGTGTGACCCGCTGGGGTACTTCTGTGCCAGAGCGGCATCCGCAGCCACCTGAACAGGAATTATGTCGATGATCTCTTGACGCTTGGTTGCGTCAACATTCCGTCTATGACGAAATGAAGTTAGATTTCTGCCAAACTATTGACCTTATATTGGCCATCCTAAACAATCACCAAGGTAATGTCACATTGATATTTTTACCTTAGCCAAGGGCCAATCAACAGCAAATGCCTTGCGTCATTAAAACAGCGCAATGGCACAGAGCATGCGGGCCCAAGTGATGACAGCGGCCAGAAATCACATGCTTTTCAACCGTTCGTCGGGCTCAGTAGGACCGACAGCGTCAACAGAAGGTCGATTTTGTTTATTGACGCCACATTCCTCAGTCTCGTAAGCATAAACCTTGCCGATTACATGCCCGAGAATGACCCGAGGTGCTGCAAATTTTCAGGCTGGCTCACCGCTGAATAAACGGCAGCCGAAGGCGCTCATCGTCTAAACCAGCCCTTGCCACGCGCCTGCGATTATCGGCCAGAGTCGACCAAGGAAGTGGGCTTCAAGGGATGAATTTTAACTAACATGGGTTGCACGAACGCCAGCAAACCAGCGCCTGATAAATGACATTAAGCTAGGCTGTAATGACAGGCCCAATACATATCGTTTCTCTGCTCCTTTCTCAGCAGCTGAAGCCTGGGTTGCAGAGTGATTCAGAAATGAAACGTTTGTCTGCTGATCAGCGTCATGTAGTAAAGAGACCAATACAGTTGTTTACTCACCACCTTATTCAAGGCGACCATTGGCGACACACTGCATCGCTCGCTGCACGCCTGCCGGGCGCCGACATGCATTGCCCCACTGAATGCCTGAGTCTGCTGCCATTAAATGATCGGCAGCTAGCTCACCCCCACCCACCACAAGGATGAAGAGAGCGCCGCGTGGAATCAGAAGTCAGTCGAGTCCAGCTCAACCATGACCCACGTAGTCAGCACGACGATCCTTTGCTGGACAGTCTGCTGAGCTTGTGTGTACTGCACCAGAAACCTGCCAGCCGGGTCATGCTTACCACGGGCCTGCCTTTGCCCGCCCAGCGCCTGAGCCCCGAGCTGCTGCCCCGTGCGGCGGCCAGGGCCGGCCTGCAGGGCCGCCTGTTGCAGCGCAAGCTGGAGCAGATCCCAAGCATCGCCATGCCCGCCATCCTGTTGCTCAAGGGTGGACGCAGCGCTGTGTTGCTCGGGTGGGAAAACGAAGACACCGCGCGGCTGTTGCTGAGCGAAAGCGATGGCGGCGAAGTACAGGTCAGCCGCGAGACGCTTCAGGACGACTACAGCGGGCGAGTGTTCTTCGCTCAACCGCAGCACAAATTCGACGTCAACCATGGCAACTTGATCCCGCGGGCCAAATCCTGGTTCCGAGATACGCTGCTGCGCAGCAAGTGGCTGTACATCGATGCCATCGCCGCCAGCCTGGTGATCAACCTGATCGCCCTCGCCGCGCCACTGTTCGTAATGAACGTGTATGACCGGGTCGTTCCCAACCAGGCGACCTCGACCCTATGGGTGCTGGCGGTCGGTATCGCAGGTGCCTATATCTTCGACCTGATCCTCAAGGGTCTGCGCGGGTTATGCCTGGACCTTGCAGGGAAAAAGACCGACCTGATCATTTCGGCGACACTGTTCGAACGCATCGTGGGCATGTCGATGAAGTATCGGCCGGCCCGGGTAGGTAGCTTTGCCCAGAACATTCACGAGTTCCAGGGATTACGTGACTTCCTGGCGTCGTTGACGCTGACCAGCCTGATCGACTTGCCGTTCACGGTGCTCATCCTGATCGTCATCGCAATCATCGGCGGGCACCTGGTGTGGATCCCGATCATCGCCTTCCCGCTGGCCCTGGGCATCGGCTATGCACTGCAGCGGCCGCTGATGGCGACCATGGAACGGACCATGGCGCTGGCATCGGAGCGCCAGTCGAGCCTGATCGAGACCCTGGCAGGGTTGGACGCGGTGAAGGTCAACAACGCCGAGAGCGAGCGCCAATACATGTGGGAGCAGACGCTCGGTACCCTCAGCCGGCTGGAGTTGCGCGTCAAGGTCCTGTCGAGCCTGGCGATGAACATCACCCTGCTCATTCAGCAGCTGGCAGGGGTGGCGATGATCTGCGTGGGTGTCTACCTGATCATCGACGGCAACTTGAGCATGGGCGGCCTGGTAGCGTGCTACATGCTCAGCGGCCGTGCCCTTGGGCCGCTGGGGCAGCTCAATGGTCTGCTGGCTCGCTACCAGCAAGCCAAGGTGACCATGGTGTCCACCGACCACATGATGGAGCTGCCACAAGAGCGCAACTTCGAAGAGCGCCCGCTCAGCCGCAGAGTATTGCAGGGCAGCGTAGAGTTCCGCGGCGTGGACTTCACCTACCCTAACCAGCAGAACATGGCGCTTAAGAACATCAACCTAACCATCCGCCCTGGCGAAAAGGTGGGGATCATCGGGCGCAGCGGGTCGGGCAAGAGTTCACTGGCCAAGCTGATCGTTGGCCTGTACGAGGCCGATGGCGGCTCATTGCTGGTCGACGGCGTGGATATTCGCCAGATCGATGTCAGCGAACTGCGCCACAACATTGGTTATGTGCCCCAGGACATTCAGCTGTTGGCGGGCACGCTGCGGGACAATCTGGTCAGCGGGGCCCGCTACATCGACGACGAAATGATCTTGCAGGCGGCCGAGCTTGCGGGCGTGCATGAATTCGCGCGGCTGCATCCGGACGGCTACGAGCTGCAGGTAGGCGAACGTGGGCAGAACCTGTCCGGCGGGCAGCGTCAGAACGTGGCCTTGGGCCGCGCCTTGCTGTTGAACCCACAGATCCTGCTGCTCGACGAACCCACGAGCGCCATGGACAACACCGGCGAGGAACGCTTGAAACAGCGCTTGCAGGCTGTGGTGGAAAGCAAGACGGTGCTGCTGGTGACTCACCGGGCTTCGCTGCTGTCACTCGTGGACCGCCTGATCGTGATCGATCGCGGGCAGATCGTTGCCGATGGCCCGAAAGCGGCCGTCATGGATGCGTTGAAGAAGGGGCAGATCAGTGTCGCATAAGCTGGATTTCGGGCAACTCAAGGAAGGCCTGCGGCGTTACTTCAAAGGCAGTGACTCGCTGGGCGGTCAGCCGCTGCCCGAGGTCAACAAGGCCCTTATCGAAGATGCGCCGCGTGTGGTGCGCCTGACGATCTGGGGCGTCATTCTGTTCTTTGTATTTCTGATCGTCTGGGCCAGTTTTGCGCCCATCGATGAGGTGACGCGTGGTGAAGGCAAGGCCATCCCGTCATCCAAGGTGCAGAAAATCCAGAACCTGGAAGGCGGCATCGTGGCGGAAATCTTCGCCAAGGAAGGCGAGATCGTCGAGGTGGGGCAGCCGCTGCTGCGCCTGGATGAAACCCGCTTCGCTTCCAACGTGGGGGAAACGGAAGCCGATCGGCTGGCCATGGCCCTGCGGGTTCAGCGCCTGAGTGCGGAGGTTGACGACAAGCCACTAAAGATCGACGAAGAATTGCGCAAGGCCGCACCTAGCCAAGCGGCCAGCGAAGAATCGTTGTACCAGAGTCGGCGCCAGCAGCTTCAGGACGAGATTGGCGGACTGCAACAGCAACTGGTCCAGCGCCAGCAGGAACTGCGCGAGTACAGCTCCAAGCGCGGGCAGTACGCCAACAGCCTTGAGCTGCTGCGTAAAGAGATCAGCATGTCGGAGCCTTTGGTCGCGACGGGTGCTATTTCCCAGGTGGAAGTGTTGCGCTTGCGTCGTGCCGAGGTTGAAAACCGTGGTCAGCTCGATTCCACGTCGCTGGCCATCCCCCGTGCCGAAGCGGCCGTTCGAGAAGTGCAGAGCAAGATCGAGGAGACCCGCGGCAAGTTCCGAAGCGAGGCGCTCACCCAACTGAACGAAGCCCGGACCGAACTGAACAAGGCGACCGCTACTAGCAAGGCGCTGGATGACCGTGTCCACCGCACCATGGTCACCTCGCCTGTACGGGGTATCGTCAAGCAGTTGCTGGTCAACACCATCGGCGGCGTGATTCAGCCAGGCAGCGACATCATTGAGGTCGTGCCGCTGGACGATACGCTGGTCATCGAGGCCAAGATTCTGCCGAAGGACATTGCCTTCCTGCACCCAGGCCAGGAAGCCACGGTCAAGTTCACCGCGTACGACTACACCATCTACGGGGGGCTCAAGGCCAAGCTCGAGCAGATCGGCGCCGATACCATCACCGACGAAGACAAGAAGACCACGTACTACCTGATCAAGCTGCGTACCGACCGCAGCCATCTGGGCACCGATGAAAAGCCGCTGCTGATCATTCCCGGTATGGTGGCGACGGTCGATATCATGACCGGCAAGAAGACCATCATGAGCTACCTGCTCAAGCCCATCATGAAAGCCCGCTCCGAGGCCCTGCGCGAACGCTGAGGCTATGCCCGCACGGTCTCGTGCGGGCCCTCATTACTGTTGGTCAGCGCTTATGGTGCGCCCAAGGGGCAGGTTCACCCACCAACTGCCCC
Source organism: Pseudomonas sp. DE0157 (assembly GCF_007678615.1). Lineage (NCBI taxonomy): Bacteria > Pseudomonadati > Pseudomonadota > Gammaproteobacteria > Pseudomonadales > Pseudomonadaceae > Pseudomonas > Pseudomonas sp. DE0157. The sequence goes on along the minus strand of NZ_VEJN01000026.1, from coordinate 8,086 downwards.
TGAATCCCCCCTACACCCATTTCGCAGAGCACTGCGCGCTCGCCTTCGGTTTCCACGCGTTCGGCCACCAGGGGCAGGTCGATGCTGTGTGCGGCACGCTGGATCGCCTCGATGAACAAACGCTTATGCTGCTCATGGTCGATGTTGCGGATGTAGCTGCCATCAATCTTCAGGTAGGCCAACCCAAGGTGGGACAGGTTGCCGATCATGCTGAAGCGCCCGCCAAACCGTTGCAGTGCCAGGCCGAAGCCAAGGCTATGCAGCCTTCGGGTCAGTTTCTCCAACGCCGGCTGGTCTGGTAGCTGCTCTTCTCCGATTTCGAACACCAAACGCGATCCGAGAGCGACGTTCTGGCTGAGCAGTTCGAAAATGCGGTGCAGAGCCTGGGCGTCCGCCAAGGTAGCGGCGGAGAGGTTCAGCGCCAGCACCTGGTCGTGGCCACGCATGTGCGCCAGCACCTTCTGCAGCACTAGAAGGTCCAGCCTTGGCATCCAGCCAAAGCGCTCGAGCCAAGGGAGGAATCGACCGGCTGGCAGCGCCTCGCCTTGTCGATCCTTCAGGCGGGATATCACCTTGTGGTGCAGCACATGCTGGGCAGTTGCACAATCGACCACCGGCTGGAAGAACAGCTCGAAGTGGCCGTTGGTGAAGGCCTGGTCAAGGCGCTCATGCCAGTCGTGCTGGCTGTCGGCAGCCACGGCAGCGACGCCTTGCTCCAGGCAGACCCAACCTGGGGTTGGCTGGTTCTCCGCGCGTGCCAGGGCCTCATCAGCCAGTTTGAGTAGGGCTGGGGGAGCGTCGCCCGGGCTGAAGGGGGCCAAGCCGATGCAGGCCACCGGTTGAATATCGGTAGCGCCCGTCTCATGCAGGCTCTGCAGCGTGGCCTCGAGCGCCTGGGCCAGCTGTATGGCTTCTTCATGCACCATACCAGGTGCCAGTACGGCGAATTCCCCACCACGGCTGCGGGAAATCAGGTCGTTGGTTTCCGGGAAGCTCGCGCAGGCGCGGCGCAATTGCTCACCAACCGCCTGCAGCAACTGATCCGTGCGCTGGCCACCTAGACGCGCGTTGAGGCCCGCCAGGCCTTGAACCCGAAGCAACAACAGGTAGCCTGCCCGTGCTTCCTCAAGGTTGCTGACCCGAGCATTGAGCTGCATTTCGAAATAGCGACGGTTGGACAGGCCGGTCAAGGTGTCTTGGTAGGACTCGGCGCGTAACCGCTCGCTGCGCTCGGCCTGCTCGGTGAACAGTGCCTTGAGCTTTTCCACCATCTGGTTCATGGCCTGGACAACGCGCCTGAGCTCGGGCGTGCGGGGCAGTTCAGGCAGGCTCAGGAATTCACGCCTGGCGATGGCATGGGACTGTTCGACCATGTAATCCAGCGGCTTGAGCTGCCGGCGCAGCAGCAACGCGCCCAGGATAGCGCTGGCAGCACCACAGAGCAGTAGCCAGCCCAGGCTGCCCAGCGCGCTTTGCCAGAGCTTGGCAATGGCGAACATGGGGTGGCTGATGACCTCGACGCGTGCCGCCTGCTGCCAGCCACGGCTGACCAACGCATCACCGCCGGCAGCTTCCAAGCCGATCAGGTGAACGAACCAACGGGGTACGCCCCCAGGGTCGGGTTCGGCATGGCGCTCGACGAGCACCGTATTGGAAGCCAGGTCCACCACCTTGATACTGGCGTAGTAGCCACTGTCGAAGATCGAACTCACCATCAGCTCGACCATGGCAGGGTCATCGATATTGGGCGTAAGCGACAGGGCCAGCGCAGTGGCTGCATCCTGTGCATGCGAGCGCAGCTGGTTGACATACTGGCTTCGCGAACTCTCCAGGCTGACCATGAAACTGCCGGTGAACGCCACTACCAGGAACAGGCAAATAGCCAACAGCAATTGTTTGAACAGTGACATCTGTGCTCCTTCAGTAAACCGGCTCGGCCGGGAAGCCTTCGGCCTGCATTTTTTTCAATAGGTCCTGCCAGCGCGACAAGCGCTTGGTGTCGCCCACTTTCTTGTTGCCACCGGCGCCTGTCAGCCATAGGCCTTCACCGTTGAAGGCATAGACGGGCAACAGGTCGGGACGCTGGGTGGCTGGCTTGATCGCGTCCATCAGGCTGTCGAGCACCAACGGCTGCGCCTGGGGCGTTGAATAATAAGTCAGTACCATGTGTGCCCGGTTCTGTCGCAAGGCCTTGACGTATGTGATCCGCAATTTCTCGCTGGGGATGCCCATGCGCCTGAGGCTGAAGTACTTGGCGATAGCGTAATCCTCGCAATCGCCAGCCCCTTTTATCAGTGCTTGAACCGGCGTTGCCCAGTAATCGACCTCGTGCCATAGATCGATATCCTCGACGTAGCGCAATTGTTGGTTAAAGAACCGGTTGACCACCTGCAGACGCTCAAGCTCTGTCCCCTGCTTCTGGGTGGCCATGAGGTTTTGCCAGGCATCGATCCGCGCCTTGCCCTCCCCCAAGGGCCCATACAGCGCTTGCGACTTGCGACTGATCTGGGCGAAATCCCAGTCGGCATGCAAACCGCCCAGCAGCAGGCCACCCAGCAGCGCAGCCAGGGCAACTCGGTGCAGCACGGTTTTGAGCATCGGGGTGATCGCCACTGCCAAGCCCTGTCCAGGCCAGTCGAAAGAAGCGATGGTGCGGCCTGACACCGCAAAAGACAATGGCACATCGCGATCATCGGCCTCCCGGTCGGCGTCCGCCGCATCAACGCTTGCCGCGCGGGTCATGTCACTTCCTTTGCAGAGCAACTTCATCCACCATAGCCGCGCCCTGGGGCATGGCTCTGTAGAAGCCGGCATTTGACACGTCATACAGCTATAACTGTGTCATTGGATCCAACTTTGGTAATCGTTTAAGGCAGGCGTTGCGTGGCCGACAAAATCAAACTGAGCAGCGTGTTGAACAGTGAACAGTTGCTGCCACATCTGGCCCGCGGCGTTATTGAAGAACGCGTGCGCAGTGCCATTCTCGAGGGTCGTTTGCCTCCCGGAACGGCAATCAGACAACAGGAATTGGCGACACTTTATGGCGTCAGCCGTATGCCCGTGCGTGAGGCGTTGCGTCAACTGGAGGCGCAGTCACTGTTGAACGTGGAGCTTCACAAGGGCGCAGTCGTCGCGCCGCTGATCGGCGAGGATGCGGCAGATGCCTACGACTTGCGTGTTCTGCTCGAGAGCGAGGCGTTGCGCCAATCCATTCCGTTTCTGACGGCTCAGGACATCGCCAAGGCCCGCAGTTGTATCCAGCAACTGGAAAACGAGACGCGACATGCCGAGATCGCTCGCCTTAATCGTGAGCTTCACATGTTGCTGTATAGCAAAGCAGCAAACCAGAAACTGCTGCGCTTGATCGATGCCGAATTGATGCAGGAGGAGCGGTTTCTGCGCTTTCATCTTTCGTCGATGGGCCTGGGCAAGCTCACCCAGGACGATCACACAGCCTTGGTCGATGCTGCCAGTGCCAAACGTGTGAACGATGCGATTGCGGTATTGGAGCATCACCTCAACAGCGCAGCTGTGACCATTCGAAGGTATTTGGACAGCCAGCGACCCTACTGAATGGTGTGGGTATCGACAGGTAGGTTGCAAAATCTCGCGCCGGGCGAAACAATGAGACTAATTATCATTTAAGCCCCGACAGCTGTGTCACATGCCTAGCAACGATCTCGTGCAAAACCTCTACAGCGCTCATCATGGCTGGCTGCACACCTGGCTGCGCCACAGGCTTGGCAATGCGGCCGACGCTGCTGACGTAGCTCAGGATACTTTCATGCGGCTGTTGCAACGCCGCGAGCATCTGCAGATACAGCAGCCCAGGGCGTTTCTGCGCACGGTGGCGCGCGGGTTGATCATCGACCATTGGCGTCGAGAGGAACTGCATAAAGCCTATCTGGAAGCGCTGGCGCTGGTGCCTGAGGCTAACACCCCCGATGTTGAGACCCGCGAGCTGTTACTGGAGCTACTAGAACGTATCGCCAAAATGCTCGATGGCCTCAAGCCAAAGGTGCGCACTGCTTTCTTGCTAGCCCAATGTGAAGGCTTGCGCTATCAGGAAATTGCACAGCAGATGGGCGTATCGGTGAGAACGGTGGAGCGCTACATTGCCGACGCGCTTTATCATTGCTACCTGCTGCGCTATGAAGCGTAATGTCACCGTTTATGCCTAGCCCTCATCCAGACGCCAAGACAGTCAGACAGGCAATCCAGTGGATGCTGAAACTTCGCCACAGCGAAGACCCGGCTCTAAACGAACGCATCGCGCAGTGGCGGGCCGAGGCTGCGGCCCATGAGCTGGCCTGGCAGCGCGTCCTGCACTTGGACCAGGACTTGGACCTGCGCCACGTGCCCGCTGCGGGGGTTGCACTGCAGACACTGGAGGCCAGTCATCGCCGCCTTGAGCGGCGGCAGGCGTTGAAGCTGCTGGGCACCGTTGCCCTGTTCGGATCGGCTGCATGGCTGAGCAAGGACTTGAGTGTGGTGCAGGCCTGGTCATCCGACTACGCGACAGCCACGGGCGAGCGCAGACACGTGACATTACCCGACGGCTCTCGATTACAACTCAACACCCGCAGTGCCGTGGACGTGGCCTTCACCAGGCAGCAATTGGCGATCGACCTCAAGCGTGGGGAGGTCATGCTGGACTGTCGACAGGCAGGTCCTGGACAAGCGCCAGTCACGCTGCGCACCAGTACCGCATCGTTGCAAACCGTCGGGGGGCGCTTCGTGGGGCGTGTGGAGGACGATTGCCTGCGGGTGGTCGTCAGCGAGGGGCGGGTATTCACCCGCAGGCAGGGCACCGGCCTGATCCAATGGCTCGAGCCAGGTGGAGAATGGCGCGTCACCGCCACTGGTGCCGAGCACGTGGCGCCTTCAGGGATTGACGCGATGGCCTGGACCGAAGGCCTTATCGTCGGCAAGAACATGCTGCTCAGGGATTTCCTGACGCAGATCAGCCGTTATCGCCGGGGTTATCTCACCTGCAGCGACGACATTGCTGAGCTTCGCTTGTCCGGGGTATTCCGCCTTCAAGATCCAGAGCAACTGCTGCAATTGCTGCCTACCACGCTTCCCGTTCAAGTCCGTCAGTTGACGCGATGGTGGGTGCGCGTGGAGGCGCTGGGCCATGCCTAGTCTTTGATCAACAAGGCCTGATTCTAATGTGTCGGGTTTTGGCCGCGCATCCGGCTAGATCAGTGAGAAGAATCTCCTGCACACTTTACGGACGCTTTCATGTCAACCAACCGGGTAAAACTGTACGCCTTTGGCGCGAATGATTTTCGACCTGTCTTGCACTCAGATTTGCTGAGCAATGCCATCCGCGCTGCCTTGCTGGGGACGGCGCTTGGATTGGCCATGGTGCCTGGCATGACACTCGCCGCTGATGCCTCGCAGGTCAGCTCGACCTATGCCATTGCGCCTGGCCCCCTGGATGAAGTGCTCAATCAATTTGCCCGTCAAGCGGGCATCACGCTTTCCAGTACACCGGCACTCACTCAAGGATTGCAGTCCAAAGGCCTTCATGGACAGTACTCAGCTGAGCAGGCGCTGAGGGTTCTGCTGGCTGGAAGCGGTCTGACAGCAGCGAACCAAGGAAACCGGACCTTCATCGTACAGGCCCAGCCAGCGGAGGCAGCGCTGGCGTTACCCGATACGGATATTCGAGGCTTCACCCTTGGCAATGCCTTGGGGAGCATGGAGGGTTATAACGCCACCCATAGCCAGGTCGCCACTAAAAGCAGCCTGGCATTGGTCGAGACGTCTCAATCGGTTTCGGTGGTAACCCGGCAACAGATCGACGACCAAGGCTCTCAAACCGTCGCACAGGCCATGCGCTATACCCCAGGCGTGATGACCAACCCCTATGGTGCGACGCACCGGTATGACTACGTGGCCATGCGAGGCTTCAACGATGGCTCGGTGGATAACATCTATGTAGACGGCCTCAAGTCCATGGGGGACAACGGCACCTACAGCACGATGCAGGTCGACCCCTATTTCCTGGAGCGGATCGATGTCTTGAAAGGGCCCTCTTCGGTCCTGTATGGCCGTAGCTCTCCGGGTGGATTGGTCGCACTGACCACCAAGAAACCCGTGTTCACCGCTTTTCATCAAGTTCAAGCATCGGTCGGCACGCAAGGTCAGCGCGGGCTGGGCTTCGACACCAGCGGCCCATTGGATGCAGACGAGCGTATTGCCTACCGTCTGACCGGTTTGGCAGACGCTTCGGATACGCAGTTCGATCACAACAAGGAAGAACGCTACGCCATCGCCCCGTCGCTTAGCATCGACTTCAGCGAAGACACATCGCTGACCCTGCAAGCCTACCTGCAGCATGATCCAAACGGGGGCTATCACGGTGGCAACCCTGCAGACGGAATGCTGAGTAAGCGTAATGGGGTACGCCTGTCGGATCACTTCTTCGAAGGGGAGCCGGGCATCGATAACTACGAGCGCACCCAGCAGTCGTTCAGTTATCAGTTCGAGCATCGATTCAACGATGTATTTACCGCGCGGCAGAACTTCCGCTACCAGGACTCGGACGTGTCGATGGACCAAGTGTACTCGGCAGGTTGGGCAGATGCCGACGGTACCGTACTGACCCGAGCCTACACCGGGGGTGATGAGCGGCTGCACTCCTACATCATCGACAACATGGTCCAGGCTGAATTCTTCACCGGCATCGCCAAGCACACCCTGCTGCTGGGTACGGATTACCAGCGTCGCAAAGCCGATGTCTCGTGGCGCTATGGCACTGTAGACCCCCTGGATGCGGCTAACCCGCAGTATGGTAACGGCAACCTGCGGGTGCTTGGTGAAAACCGATACCAACGCCGGTTGCAACAGACGGGGGTCTATCTGCAGGATCTGGTGGAGCTGGATCAATGGCGCTTCTCACTGGGCCTGCGCCAGGACTGGGTCAAGGTATCAGAGGACAATCGCGATACCGATACCAGGGTCAGTGACAAGCGGTCCAACTTCACGACTCGCGCTGGGGTGCTCTATCTCTTCGAGAATGGCCTGGCGCCGTATGTGAGCTATTCCGAGTCCTTCAACCCGAATACCGTGTCCGATCAAGACGGAAAACCGCTCGCTCCTACCGAGGGCACACAGTGGGAAGCCGGCATCAAGTATCAGCCACCTGGTAGCGACAACCTGTATACCGCTTCAGTGTTCCGTATCGAGCAGGAGAACCTGGCTTCCAAACAACCTGACGAAGACTTCTACAGGCCTGTTGGTCAAGTGCGTTCACAAGGGTTGGAGCTCGAAGCGCATGTGCAGGTTACTGATAATCTGAAACTGCTGGGTGGCTATACCTACACCGACATCGAGTACTCGAAGTCGATGCCTAGCCTGGTATCCAGCGGTCTGGACAACAAAGGCAATTCGCCCACCCAGGCCCCGGAGCAAATGGTCTCGCTGTGGGCCGACTATAACTTCCGGCAAGGCGCGCTCGATGGGCTTAAATTGGGCGGTGGTGTGAGGTATGTGGGGCATAGCTGGGCCGATGCAGAGAACAGCCGCAAGGTGCCTTCCTACACATTGGTTGATGCCTCGTTGGGCTATGACCTGGGTAAGCTGGGTTTGAAGGGCTTGGATGTCCGCCTGAATGCCAACAACCTGACCAATCAGCGCTACATCACCTCGTGTGCCAGCTTGAATTACTGCTATATGGGCGAAGAGCGCAATGTCAGCGCCACAGTGAGCTACCAGTTCTGAAGCGCACAGCGGGACAGCCGCTTATCAGAAGCTAGCTATGTGGGGTGTTTAACCCGGAAAGAAAAAGCCCCTGTCTGCAACGCAGACAGGGGCTTTTTGTTTGAATCTTGACGATGACCTACTCTCACATGGGGAAACCCCACACTACCATCGGCGATGCATCGTTTCACTGCTGAGTTCGGGATGGGATCAGGTGGTTCCAATGCTCTATGGTCGTCAAGAAATTCTGTGTGCTGGCCCGTCGTCGACGTGCCTGCGAATCTCTGTAGTTCCTACTTAAAGACAAAACCCCTACCTGCATACGCAGATAGGGGTTTTGCGAAATGAATCTTGACGATGACCTACTCTCACATGG